>NZ_JAJCGR010000030.1:0-42164 GCF_020553125.1 Blautia sp. MSK20_18 | reverse complement strand
TAGCTGCGTAAAAAACAGTAGTGGTGGTATGGACCCACCCTGAATCTACGGGGCCCAGGCTCCGCACATCAGATGCTCGGTAATTTAATTGCCGAGTAGTTCACCATCTGAATGGAATTATGATAAAAATGGAGATTTAAAACCACAAATGGTTGCATGTGGATGCGTTAAAAAAGTTTGGTGGGTGCAGTTTGCAGAAAATCCCGAAACAGGAAAAATTATGAAATACGAATGGAAGGCTCAAATTAAAAGTAGAGTTAGTGGTGTTGGAAATCCTTTTTTAATAACATATAAAGGTGAAGAATATGTAAAAAAATATCTTCAAAAAAATGATGTTACATACATTTCACAACAGAAATTTTCAGATTTGCTTGGCACCGGTGACGGTAAATTATCATATGATTTTGCAATACCTGACGCCAAAAATAGATTTATTTTAATTGAATATAATGGCATACAGCATTATGAATCTTGTGAATTTTTTGGCGGTGAAGAGCAATTCAAAAAGCAGCAAGAACATGACCGCCGCAAGCGCGAATACGCAAAACAGCATGGATATAAACTTATCACCATCAAATACACATACGATACATATGAGAAAGTTGCTGAGTATCTGGATAAGCATCTGCCAAAAAGAGATTGCAAAAAAATTCCTAAAAAAGCCGCATAAATGCGTAATATTTTTTTGTACATTGTTTTCTAATGTTGCCGCCCGAAAAATCGGGCGGCTGTTTTTGTGATACAAATAATCTCACATATTGTTTATATAAAATTAAACAATACGGAGGAAAACAAATATGAAATATAAAAGTGGCACCATGGCTATGGTAAATCATACATTTACCTCAGAGCAATTAAATGATAAGTTATTCTACGAATATAATAAAATACGAGTTATAGAACCGCTCATTACATCTGCTATAAATAACGTAGCTGATAATCTTGAAACAGAGTTTTCAGGATTAGAATATTCCGTCAAAACAGCACCAAGTGTAGAAGACAAGCTTTTAAGAGCAGAAAAGAGAGATACGTCTGGCAGATTTTCGCCAAAACGAGAGCTTGCTAACTTTAAAGATATGATTCGATATACAGAAATATGTAATCACAGAGATATTGCTTCGGTCACAAAAGATACTATTGAGTTCATGAAAGAACAAGGATATACTTTAAGCGGCACGAAAAATTACTATACTCATCCGTTTGGGGCTACAGGATATAAAGGAATCCATTTAAATTTTATTTCACCATATGGTCAGGAAATAGAACTCCAGGTGCATTCCAAAGAAAGTTTTGATGCAAAACAAAAAGGGCATGAATTGTATGAAAAAATCAGAGCAGTCAGTACATTAAAAAGAGATAAAGAAGCAATGAAAGAAGAAATCAAAAGAATTCATGGGATTGTAAAAAATCCTCCAAATATAGAAGCAATCCATGATTATAAAATGCCTCAAAAAGAAAAAGAAAAATTGTTATCTATTGGAAAAGAGCAAACGTTGGTAGAGTATGAAAGTAAAAGAACGGATTCAAATTCAGAAGCAATTCGTTTTTCCGTATATTATGGAAATCAAGAATCCCCAATACTTGAAGGATACGAAAACCGCTACCCTGACAATAGTGTAAAGCATTACCATTCAATTGATACAGAAAAAGAACATTCTGCCGTCATTACTTCTGTTGACAAAGCAGGCCATGAAATAGCTGCTCATACGACAGTAGCGCATCCGCGTGAACTTAACGAAGTCGCACGTATTGCAGACGAAACAGTAAAAAAACATGAAAAATGGATGGAAACGAATTTTCCGGACAAAACCGAAACAAATATTGAATTAAACAATGCCGAAAAGATAACAGAAGCTCCATCAATAGCAGAAGCGTTTGATGATTATGAATTGTAAATTTTAACTGCCAAATATTTATGCATATTAAATTAGACATGAAGAAAGAAAGGAATATGAAAACCATGAATAAAGAAGAAAAGCTAACAAAAGCAATCATCTTTGCAACAATTAAACATGCAAACCAGAAAAGAAAAGATGGAACCCCATATATCTATCATCCGTTGGCTGTCGCAGAGCTGCTGAAAAAATATGGATATGATGTTGACTATCAGATTGCAGCTGTACTTCATGATGTATTAGAGGACACAGATGCAACCGAAGATGAAGTCAAAGAATTTGGAATGCCAGTTTATGAAGCCGTAAAACTGGTGACACGACCAGATGGAATGGATGAGGCGGAATACGTCCGCAGAATCCTGGAAAATCCAATGGCGGCCGCAGTAAAGAATGCAGATAAAATTCATAACCTTTATGAAATTGCATTTTCTGAAGACAAGCGAGCAATCGCACGATATGCTAGAAAAGCGGAAATTTACTATGAAGGGAATTTTTCCATGGCGCTAGATGATGCAATCGCAAAAGCCACATATATGAGTCATTTTCACGACGAAAGGAAAGAATATAAGGAATCCATTATGAGAAAAGGAATCCCGAATTTTACGCAGAAGGAAATGCGGTTGTATTCTGAATCTGAAAATATAGCAAAAAAAGAGGCATACAATCTATATATGAAGAACACGGACATTCCTGATTTAAACGATAATAAATTAAAGTTTGCTATCGTTGATGGAAATGACCCTCTTTGGTATTGCTATATTGGAAATGAAGGAGCCCCGGAAAAGACTTGGAGATTGACAAAAGGTGGATGGGTTGACGATTCAGAAGAAAATATCTTTTTTGCATATGGATTTGATATAAGTACTGTTTCCAAAAAAGATTTTATTGATGCAATGAATGAATTGTTTGTATCTAATTGGTTTTATGATTTCGTCGAGAAGAAAAAAATTTGTGGAAAGCAGAATCAATAAAAAATAAGATTCTGCTTTTTTGTATGTACAAAAATAGTGAACCTCCCCCACTGATTTCTGGCGAGCAGAAATCAAATGGGAGGCTTCGTTCATCCGTATCTGGAAGGTTTCGACGAATCGAAACATTTCAGATACAAAATTACTTGAAGGGCTACTCACAGTGTTATCGTTCACCTTGTTTTCACCTGGGCATGCCGTCAGGTTTCCAAAACTATCCGCAAGGCAAAGACCGAAGCCAATGCTAATTGGAAGATAACGGGCGCCATTTCTCATACCTTTCAGATGGATATGAATGATTTCATCCTTAGACGGGAAGTTCTTCCTCTGGTTTCCTTCCGATTTCCGGTTCACCCATATCCATATATATATTCAATTAACTTCGTATTGATAATGAGCATGAAATATGTAAATTATACAGTAGTTGCGTCTGGCATTATGTATGCCAGTTGGTTAAATATACCCGCAAGCTTTTTTAAAAAGTATGCACGGTTTTGGTAATTGCAGAATTCTTCTTTCATGTATTTATTCATGTCTGCAATGCATTCAAATTTGCCATATGGTATCATATGGTAAAATTTATAAGCTGGCTGTTTCTTTAAGCACCTTGCCAGAAATCTCCATTGAGACCAGTGATGCCTGTTTTTGTTATCCTGTGGAATCAGTGGACGGAGTTCCTTAGGAGGGCGTTCCTTGAATCCCATTGCCCTTCTTCCAATCGCCATTGCTGCGGCAACGTGTATTGATATGCCATAATGGCGCATATATTTTATTTTTCCAATTTGTGATGTGAATGCCGGTGCTGCTTTGTATAGACCGATTCCGTATTTATAAGATTTAGATTCTGCAAGCTGTGTGATTTTTGTGTAAGCAAATTCAGACAGTTTTCTGTTTAACTCTTCGTTTTTGTACATTGATTCATTCTTGATGTCTTTCAGGTTTTCCATCGCAACAGGTTTACATTTCTGTCTGGCATACTTAAATATCTGCTCAAGGGAATTAGATAGTATCTGTTCCCTCTGCTCATTCGTCTTTCCTGTGATGTCAAAACGAATCACTTCGTGGTGTATAAGGTTTCCATTCTTATCAAGTTCTGTCATTGCAAGATGGTTCACGTTTGTATCAAAAGAGGCACACCCATCGGTATAGTATTCATTTTTTCTCGGAAGTTCCTGTTCTACAGACACCATACATTTTACGAGTATCCTGTTGCCTGCATCTTCAAACCTCCACGCGACTGCCTGCCTGGATTCATTGTTTATTGCGTCATTGACAAAGACTTGCCCGTATAGAAATTCAACACCTTTTATCTCGTAAGTAACTGCCCGAAGGACGGACTCCTTTTTTGTCTTGGAACTTTTAGTCTTGACTGGAATCCTGGTCATGGAGTCATAAGAAAGTATTTTTGTATCAGTATCATATCTGACAACACAGTTGCCCTGTATGATGCCTTTTCTTCCAGGAATTGTCATACCATTATTTCTTCGGCTTCTGTATTCCTTAAGCCATTTATCATGTATGCCTGCATAGATGGTGTTCTGCTGCTTAAATAATTTCCTGCCTCCAAAACATACAGACGGCCGCCCGTTGTCAATCTGGGATTTTATTCTTTCCAATTCATGTTCGTGTCTTGTTCTTCTCTGCTCAATACAGTGTATCCTATGTTCAACACGCTTGATTTCAGGTGTAAGATACTGTACTTCAAAAAGGTATTGGTTTTTGTATGTCGTAACCTTCTTGCCTTTCCTTACCTGAAAATAGCCTTCGCTGGTTTCCGATTCATTGCCGCCGCGATAAGACTTGAACTTCACTTTTCTCTTTGACCCAGATTTACGATGAAGGCTTCTATTCACAAGAGACGCTTTTTCTTCTTTTAAATGGCCAAGCCGCTTCTGCTCCGAAGAAAGCTTCTTATCCTCCTGTTTGATTTTGCTCTCAAGCGTTTCGGCGTTCAGCTTTAGACACTCCATCGCGGATTTATAAGAAGCAACCGCTTCTCTTTTTGCAGCATTTGCAAAATGGTCGTTAACATCAAATTTATCTTTTAAATGGTTGTGTATGGATGTTCCGTCAGAAAGCGGCTTGTCCCCACCCATTTTGACAATAAGAGAGAAAGCATAGCACTTTATCTTATTGTAACGTACAATGTCTGTCTTTATGGAATCCATCGCATCCGGTTTTGTATATTTAGAAAAAAGACATTTTTCCATATGCTCTCCCTCCTTAAAATTGTTCTTGACATATATTACTTATATATTTATAATTATACTATATTCAAAAGATTTGTCAAGCATTTAGAAACTTACATACATAATTAATTAGGAGTATATTTATGGAATACAGGAAATCATCACATGCAGTGTACGGGCTGCAGTATCACATCGTGCTTGTGACAAAATATCGCAGAAAATGCATCAATGAAGAAATAGGAGACAGACTGAAAAAAGAAATCATCCGGTTGATAGAGGGACATGAAGGACATGTAATTTCAATAGAAGCTGTCTGTGACCATGTCCATATCCTGGCGGAACTAAGTCCAAAATATGCGGTCGCAAATGAAATTGCTACATTAAAAACAGTTACCGCAAGAATCCTACGGAGAGATTATGGAGACTATCTGAAGCAATTTCTATGGGGAGATAATTTCTGGTCAAGAAGTTATTTTATCGCAACTTCAGGTGGTGTTACATTGGATGTATTAAAAGAGTATGTTGAAACACAGAACAGGAGACCCGGCCGTCCTCATGGAACAAAAAAGAAAAAATAGATATTTTTCATTGTATTTTTTATATTTACAAATTCATCTCCACCTGAATCAAAGATTCAGATGGAGTCTTCTTTGCTTATTATGATAAAAAATACCCGCAAAAATCATCTGGTGGAGACTTCATAAGTAAGATGCAATTTTTTTACAGCGCCGTCCGATTACTCGGGCGGCTGTTTTATTTTGCATATTGTATATAAATAATATATCCCAAAAGGAGGTGTTTGTTTATGTTTCGCAGGACAAAAAGAAGGATTGTAATTGGATTACTGGCAGCAGCCTTGGCCGGCGGCGGAGCCGCCGTAAATAGAGATGCAATATATGAGAAAACCGGAATTGACATGGATTTTCTAAATTTGCGTGGGGTAGAAAAAATAAAAGACGCTGAAAAAATAATGGCAAAATATAGTATCAAGCCGGAAGATATGCAAAAAATATTGTCCAGCAAATGGGCTGAAGCAATGGAAATCCTGACAAAATACAATGTCAACCCGGCGCATATTGCGCAATTGGTCTTAACTGATGTCAAGAATCATTCCTGAATGTTTTTTGCACATTGTATTTGCAAATACGAAAAAAGAAAGGAAAAAATAATATGGAAAAAATAAACGGAGTAACAATGGATGGACATACAGTCGTAGATATTGACCGGAATGCAGATGAAGTTGTGATTCCTGAATATGCAAAAGATACAACATATCAGCTGCCATTGTACGGTATTAACTCTATGGAGGTAAGCGACCTGATGTTACTTGCACAGTTTGCCGGTTTACCAAAAAGGCTTGTGCTGAACGACAAAGGCAATTTGGCTTCTTATTCGTTGAGTTACTGGAGCGGCGTAAATGCAATCGATTCGGTCCTTGGACGCGCTGGTTTGGAATGGCTGGAACTGACAGATGACAATCCTTATTTCAAAACGGTTGATGGAATACTGTATTCAAAAGACGGATATAAACTAGTTAAATGTCCGGTGGACAGGAATGGAGGTGTAAAAATTACAGACGGCACGGTTAACGTTGAGCCAAGAGCATTTGAGAACTCCAAGATTTCCGCTGTGGAATTTCCGGATTCGCTGCAGGATGTTAGGAACAAAGCATTTTCGAACTGCAAAAATCTTGAACATGTGAATTTTGGACATGGTATACAACGCATCGGCTCGTCTTCACGATGCTTTCAGTCTTGCCATAAACTGAAACGGATTGAATTTCCGGAGCAGGTACGCAACATCGGGGAAAAGTCTTTCATGAACTGCGGCTTAGAAGAGGTAATCTTTCATGAAGGATTAATGAGTATTTCTTCTAGTGCTTTTGCATATTGTGATGAATTAAAGAAAATCTTTCTCCCAGATTCACTACAATATATCGGAAGATTCAATTTCGCAGAGGTGGAAGACATATATTTAAACCACAGTGTTCCAGTAGGGCTGCTGTCTATCATTTCGTCAAACTTTTCTGCAACATATACGCCTAGGTATAGCCAAAGATTGGATGTACTGTCAATACATATTGATAACGACATTATATGTGTGCCGAAATCATTAAATTTATCTGGCCAAACAGAAATACTGACCATTTTGGAAGAGAGAGACAAAAAGCGATACGGAGACACTTTTAAATTGTCATATTTAGAGCAGGCTAAACAGGATACGGCATTTTTTACTTATGCATATGGAACGCCAAACAAAAATACAAAAGAGTATTTAAAAGAACAGGCTGACGAAATTGCAAAAAGATATCTTAAGGCTGGACATACCGAACTCCTGGTAAAACTCCTGCAAGCCGGTTTTGTTAGTCGAACTGGACTAAATGTAATGCTGGAGATGCTAAAAGAAGACTCGAAAATGAACTTGGAGACACAGATGCTGGCGCCACCTGTTGCTGCAAAAATAGACAGGCAGGAACCTGTTGTCATGGCTTATATCATGCAGGCACTGGAAGAGTGCAGAAGAAAAAATGGAAGAGTGGATGCGGAAAATCTAAGATTGAATTGAAAAGCTGGACGTTTCGTTGCAGCCGGCAAAGCCGGCTGCTTTTTTTTCTTCGTGTAGGAATCAGGCATATTGGAGATGAAAATATAAAAGACAAAGAAAGGATAAAAAATATGGATAGAATTTATGGTAACGAAAGTGGAATTTCCTACTGTTATGATAACGGCGGTGTAACCTTCTATTGCTCAGACGTTTATACTTGCCGAGACATTGATATGGCATCGAATGTTAAACGCGTATGTTTTGGTGAGGACAACAACACAAATCAAATGTATTACAAATTAAGGTATTCTTGCATGATATTTCCGAATGTAACGGAGATATATATTGCCAGAAATGTTGCAGCAATAGAAATCAACAACAGAATGTTTCCAAATTGCCGAAAGATTGTCTCAAATAATGTAAATTATCGTTCCGGGAGCATGCTGGTGAAGAAAGATAAAGCCATGGACTGGAATTTTCTGCTTAATGCGTTTTGCCTGAAAAAAGGAGAAGACGTAGATTTAACCGGAATAGATATGATTAAATCAGGAGCCTTTTCCGGATGTGAAATCGTAGAAATCAAAAATGTTGCTGACCTCTCGCAGGTTGAAAAATATGCTTTTTCCGACTCAGATTTTTGTTCAGACAAAAACAAGGCGGTTGGCGGATTTCGAATGGCCGGACCAATCATTGTAGAAATGCTGCCGGACCTGGAAGAGTATGAGATACCCGACTATGCTATATACACTGCGCCACGGGCCGTAAAGGCTATGCAGAAAATGCACAAAGCCAAGCGGCTTATCATCAATAACCTTGCGGCTACGGTAAATGTACTTTGCACGACACGGCTGCCTAAAAAAGTAATTGTAAAAAATATAAAGAAAAGGACTGATGACACAGATTATGATTTGTTTGACATACTGGACAGCGAAACAACTGAAGAGATTGAACTTCAGAACTGTTCACCAGAATACAAAAGCATCAATGGACTTTTATATGGAAGAGTCATAGATGAATATGGTTTTTTTACAAAGACATGGAGTGTCCTCAGATGTCCGCGAGGAATGAAGAAAGCAGTGATTGATGATATTGCAGAAGAGATTGCGCAAGCAGCATTTATGGGATGCAGTGTGGAAGAAGTCGTGATGCCAGATTCCGTGAAAATGATTTGTAATGAAGCCTTTAGCTGTTGCAAATATCTTAAGAAAATCAATTTAAGCAAAAATCTACAAAAAATCACGAATCAGCTTGGCAATAACGCATGTTTTAAGAAATGCGAAAGCCTGAAGGGTATCGAAATTCCTGCCGGAATTAAAGAAATCCCGAATATGATATTTTTTGGATGCAGTGAGCTGTCAGAAGTGGTTTTTCATGACGGGCTGGAAGTCATTGGTGCCAGCGCATTCGCTTCATGCAGGAAGCTGAAAAAGGTAAGTCTTCCTGAAACGGTAAAACGTATTAAACGATGGGCCATACCTTATGTGGATGAATTACATTTAGCCTCAAACGTAATTCCAGATGGCCTGGTGCTTGGTCTAAATAGTTCGGCTTCCTCTGCTTTTTGTGCAAGGGTTATTTTTCCAGATGGAAAAGAAGTATTCGTATCTAAAACGGTGAATTCAGATGTAGAAGACAAAGCGACGCTGCAATTAAGCAAGCACTGCCAAGACCCAGATTGGTATATATACAGTTCAGATATAACAAGCCTGCGGTTAAATGGACTAACTGAATATGAGAGAAGACTAAAAGCACCAGAAGAATGGCCGGACAGCAGACCAAAACAGGCTGAGCTCAAAAGATTCTTACATTATAACAGTGTTGCCCTTATGGATTGGTTATCGACGCATAACAAAAGGCAGTCATTGGCAAAACTGATTTGTTACGGATTTCTGCCGGATTCAGCATTGAGTGACCTGTTAATGTATGCAAATGAGCATAATATGCCTGACATTGCTGCATATACTATCCAGCAGATGCAAAAAGAAAAGACAGACGACACAGAATTTCATATCTAGCAACATAGCGGGCAGAAGGCCCGCTGTTTTTGTGTGAAAATCCGGCATATTGGAAATGCAAAAAGTAAAAAAAAAGGAGAAACAAATATATGGCAATCGTAGAAACACCTCCCTGTAAGTGGACGCCTCCAGTTTGTAATGACAACGAGTATTCAGAACGGCCGATAACAGCAAGGGAAACAGAAGGAAGCGAAAAAGAACCGGAATACAGAAAATTGTACCAGTTGCCTTGGGCAAGGATAAAGAAAGCCCCGCCGTGCAAGCATATCCCGCCAATTGAGGAACCTTAAAGACTCGCAAAATTTGCAAAGTGGTTCAGCATATGGTATAGTATATACAACAAGAGGGAAGAAAAAAAGCCCTCAGACATCAGGCGGATTCGCCGCCGAAAATCCTTTCTTTGTTTGAAAGCCCCGCTGCTGTGGAAAACATGGCAGCGGGGCTTTTTTTGTTTTACCGGAACTGCTTTTCAGCATATTAAATACAAAGCTACAAAGAAAGGAAGAAAAAATATGGATAAAAAGAAATGGATTCCGACGCAGGATGCCTGGCTGTATTTCGAAGGAAACGTCTGTACGGATATAAAAGTGAGTACCCCTGGTACCAGTGTTCGGCTGGAGGCTCCAGAATTTGCGCTCAGGAATTGCAAGCGTTCTTTTCCAGGCGTAAAAGCATTAATCATTCCAAAAGGTGTTAAAAAGATTGATATTCCAAACTCACTGTTTCCGAATGTGGAACATGTGATTTCCAATTCTGATAAGTTTTTGACATCTACAATGCTTGTGAGAAAAAGTATTACGCAGGGGAATACGCTTTTGAATGCTTTTTGCAAATCAGAAGATGATGTTGTCGACCTCCATCGCGTCAATAAGATTGATAATTTTGCTTTTGAAGGATGCCGGTCTTGGAGCCTGGTAAACGATGCATCTGTTGAATATGTTGCTGAAAATGCTTTTACCGATTCTGCGTTTATGGAACAGCCATTTAAAGGCGGAATCAAACTTGCGGGACATATAATGATAGCAATGGATGATATGGCCGAAGAGATTGTTGTACCACAGGAACCACAGATTTTCGTTCTAAGCGAAAAAGTACAGTCTGCCATCAGAGACATGAAATACGCTGACACTAATATCAAGCGTATGCGTGTCAAATGCCTGGACTCCGTTGAGGCGTTTTGCTACATGCCGGAGACCGTGATTCTTGACTCCAAAGAGAAATGCACATGGTCAAAAGTCAGCAGAACGATATGCGGTATCGTTTCGGATAATACAAAAAATCTGATTTCCGAAATCCCAAGATATAAAAGCGTGGATGGAATCTTGTATTCAAGCGACATGAAGACTTTATGCTTCTGCCCAGGAGGAAAAACTGGACATGTGACGATTCCGGAAGGCGTAACTAAAATAAAAGATATGACTTTCTATAGTTCTGAGATACACTCTGTAAAATTACCAGACACCTTGCAGGACATAGGTTCGCGGGCATTTCAGCTTTGCCATAATCTCACGCATATTGATTTTGGTAATGGAATCAGAAGGCTTGGCGCAAATGGACATTGTCAAATATTTGATGTTTGTAATAGCCTGGAGTCTGTGGAATTTCCGGCGCAGATAGAGTATATTGGCAACGATTGCTTTGAAAACTGTAAAAAATTAAGAAATGTAAAGTTTAATGAAGGCTTGCAGGAAATAGGCCCTGAAGCATTCATGGACTGTGAAAGTCTTAAAAATGTGGAATTTCCAAGCACGCTGAAAAAAGTTGGGAAGCGGTCATTCACCGCAACAGATGGCGTCAAATGGCTTAAGCTAAAGATAATACCATCTGGATTTGTGCATGCATTCATAAGCAATGCTGGTCCGTGTGGTCAAAGATATATGGATGTAGATTACAATGGGAAACATTTTGCAATACCGAAACGCATGGATACTTGCAGGCTGTCAGAATGTGTACAACGATTTGAGTCTGAATATATCTCCTGGCGTGGACTGACTGACGACTTTCTGGATTCACTGTACCTATACTCACGTTCCAAGATTGAAAAACATCTGTGCGCTATGGTAGCATACAAATATACCAGAAAAGAACAGATAAAAAAAGATATATATGGACGGTGTAATACGAGCACAGTTCACGGTATAACTGAGCCAGAACGTGTGTTGCTAGCCCTGGATGAGAAAGACCTTTCTGAAAAAGAGTTTGTGGATTGTCTGAACACTGGATTCGTGGATGCGAGGCCTGAACTGATAGATGAGGTCAAGAAGAAGGGGTGGAATATAGCAGTAGCATATATTCTGGATAAATCAAAAGAACCTGAAAAAGTAAATCTATCTCTTTAATTTTGATGAGAAGGCTGGCAGCAGCCTTCTTTTTTTTGCGATACAGAATTAAGCATATTGGACGTATAAAAAAGAAGAAAGGAAATAAAAGAATATGGAAAAAACGAGCAAAATAAGATATCAAGATTGGTCATCCTCCAATGATACAGAAGAAAAGAGATGGAGTAAAGACGGAGTTAAGATGAACGGGAACACAATTGTGGCTATTGATGTAACCAAAAAGAAAGTAACCATTCCGCCATATGCTACGTGTACTGAATGGAAGAACCTTTGGGGACTTGAATGTCTGGAAATATCCAGTATTAACCTGCTGGCTCAATTTACGCACCTTCCCAAAAAATTGATTCTAAACGACCCGAATGCGTTGAAACTTGATGAAACGGACATTTTTTGCAGACACAATGTCGATTCCGTTGCCAAGATACAGTCTGTATTAGGCCAAGATGGAATGGAGTGGATGGAATTAAATGGAAGTAAAGACTATATTACAAAAGATGGCATTTTGTATACAAAAGATATGAGAAGTTTACTGAGATGTCCTGCTGCAAGAGCGGGTGAAGTTGTTATCCCTAAAGGCGTCAAGTTCATTAATGAAAAAGCATTTAGTCATTGCGAATGGATATCTTCCGTAGTCTTTCCTGATTCCCTGGAGGCAATCGGCCAGCAGGCGTTTGCCGGCTGTCACAATCTTAAACACATTGAGTTTGGAAACGGAATTAAAAAAATAAACTGCCGCTGCTTTGAGTTATGCTGGGGATTGGAAGAAATCAATCTTCCGAAACAGTTAGAGATAATCGATTATGGAGCATTTTCAGGATGTAAGCTTCGCAAAATAACTTTTGCAGAAAACGGTGTGAAATATATTGGGGATAATGCTTTTAACGGAAAAGACCTTGGTGAGGTTACGCTTCCTGAATCACTGGAATATATCGGTGCACAAAACTTCCAAAGTGTAAAGCACATAATACATCTAAAAAGTGTTCCAAAACGCTTCGTGATAGCTATAACTGGAAGCTCGTTTATGCGTTCTTTCTATGAAGACCCGATGCAGAATATGATTGTCCTGGATATAGACGGAAAACAGTTCTATATGCCGCGTACATTGAAACTCGGAACAGAGCATCTTGTGCAGAAAATACTTCAGGATAAAATAGAAGACTCCTACGGTATAATGTTTCTTTACGCTAATTCTGGACGTTGTAAACTGGTTGTTGCTGCCATGTCTTACATCGCTGGAAACCGTAACGCAAAGCTTGTTAAATTCGTGGAAGAAAACGAGAAAGCAATTTCTAATACGCTCCTGGCATACGGCCACATAAAGGAACTTTCAGAATTTATACAGACTGGTTTTGTTTCGCACCGTACACTGTCTCTTATGCTTAAAGCATTGGAAGATGGAACTGACACAAATGCTGCACTTAAAAACAATCCAGAAGCATCAATACTGCATGATGAAGGAAAACAAACTACTGCAAAAGCGTATATCTTAAAGGCGCTGAACGAGCAGAAAAATAAAAATAATGAAGAATTGCATATTTCCTGACTGTAAGAGCCGGCTTTGCCGGCTCTTTTTTTTTGTACAAGTATTTCTGCATTGTAACTGTTTTTGCAAATTCTGCATATTAAACGTATACAGATTGACTCAATGGAGAACGGGGAATCCCCGGCCGACCAAAAGTCGTCCGCGGGTCAAAGGTTCCGGTTTTAACTTCGCACGCGGGTCTGAATCCCCGTTCGAAACACGCTTCGCTCAGCCTTACGGCTTCGCTCGCCGCACTTCAGGCTGGTTATATTTATTCTGGTAACGAGTCCAGCTTTGCTGGCGAGTTATCATTTTTAATCTGGTACCGACTCCGGCAAAGCAGGGAAGGTATCATATTCATTCTGGTACTGAGTGCGAAGCATGAAGTACCATATTTATTCTGGTAACGAGTCCAGCTTTGCTGGCGAGTTATCAAAAGGAGGAATAAAATGAGAAACAGATGTATGTTTGAAAAAATGGCAGCCGGGATGGCGCTTGCGGTGACGGTGATGGCCGGTGCAGCGATGCTGCCTGAAAGCGGGCATGAGCTGATAGTCAGGACTTATGCCGCAGATGCGAGTAATCAGAATAGTCAGAATATTTCGGGAGGAGGTACCAGTACTGAGGATAAAATAGACGAAACAGGCAGCAAAGCGGGATGCGCGGAGAATAACGAAAACAGCGACGACGGAAGTGGAATTTACGACTTCAAGGATAATAAGACGGCCGGAGCTGTGGCCATCACCAAGAAATGGGATGGCGGACTGACCAATGCGGAGCGTGAAATCCCGGATATGTATTTAAGCACTGGAAGGCCGAGCAAGAGCACGAAGGGGTACACCGTCACATTCCACGGGAACGGGATAAAATTTGCCGACGGGACCAACGAGAATATGGTAGTTTATAACTCTTCCAGACAGATTGTGGAGGGGAGTTATAAGGAATCGGTAGGAACCGGAGTGGCGTGGTATGCGAATGAAGCGTGTACGCAGAAAATAGAAATTTCTGATGCTGGCATACCGCAGGTTGAACTGACCGGGGATGTGGATTTGTGGGCGAAAGAGATGACGTTTGAGATTAAAGGATATAATGACAACTATCAACGGAGAACGGAGAACCCTCGGCCGACCAACAGTCGTCTGCGAGTCAAAGGTCCCGGTTTTAACTTCGCACGCAGGTCTAAATCCCCGTTCGAAGTCTGGTTACGAACGCGAAGCGCGAGCTATAAACAACAATATAATGATTTCAATTCTTTAATCCCAAATACGGTTACTGAAATCGTGTTTACCGATGAGGTAAAACCAAAAGACAAAGCGACCATTGACGTTGACGCAGACGGGGATGGGGGTGTTGTCGCATGGCTGGATGATGATGCCAGAACAGTCATGAAGGTGTCTACGCAGATTCCGGGCGTAAAAGTACAGGCGGCAAAAGACAGCGAAAATATGTTTTTCAATAGAAGCAAGCTTCAAAAAATCGACTTTAAAATGCTGGATACGCAAAACGTGACGGATATGTGTTCCATGTTCAACGGCTGTTCTGGCCTGACAAGCCTGGATTTAACACCACTGGATACGCAGAACGTGACGGATATGAGTGGCATGTTTTACAAATGCTCCGGTCTCACGAGTCTGGATTTAACGCCATTAGATACACAGAACGTGACAAATATGAGAGACCTATTCGGACTCTGCTCCGGCCTCACGAGCTTGGATTTGTCTCCGCTGGATACACAGAAGGTAACGGATATGAGTTACATGTTCTACCACTGTCTCGGTCTGATAAGCCTGGACTTAACCCCACTGGATACACAGAATGTAACGGACATGGGTTCTATGTTTTCCAGATGCTCTGGTCTAACAAGTTTAGATTTGTCACCGTTGGATACTAAAAAAGTGTGGGATATGAAATCCATGTTTGACGACTGTTCTGGTTTGACAAGCCTGGATTTGTCTCCGCTGGACACGCAGAATGTGACGGATATGAGTTACATGTTTTACGGATGCTCCGGTCTAACAAGTTTAGATTTGTCACCGTTGGATACTAAAAAAGTGTGGGGTATGGACTCCATGTTCTACGGCTGCTCCGGCCTCACAAGCTTGGATTTATCCCCCCTGGATACACAGAATGTGACGTATATGTATGCCATGTTCTACGACTGCTCCGGCCTCACAAGTCTGGATTTGACGCCGCTGGATACGAAAAACGTGACGGATATGCATTCCATGTTCTACGGCTGCTCCGGCCTCACAAGTCTGGACTTAACCCCACTGGATACATCAAAAGTGACGGATATGACGTACATGTTCGCCGGATGCTCTGGTCTCACCAGCCTCACCACAGGCACCACATTCAAATTTGTTGGCACGGACTATGAACTTTCCGGCACATGGCAGAACACCGCCGGCGAAACCTTCACCTCCGGAAAGTTCCCCTTTAACGTTGCCGACACCTACACAAAAATATCTTAATCCAATCTATCTACAACAACATAACACTACGCGCAACAGAGCAGCCAAAGGCCGCTCTGTTGCTTGCCTTCCCTCTTTTTTTATTCATTTTCTCTACTGTCAACCATCCACCATCCATCTTTCCTTTTATCTTTTCCTCTTGCTTTTTGTCTTTTTTTCTATTTCTCATATTAATCATGTAACACAAACAAAGGTTAACAAAGAAAGGAAATGGAAAACTATGAAAAAACTAAACGATTTCGGAGCAAAAATTGGCGGAGCAAAGAAAGACTTATGGGCACTTTTTAACACACTTTCTGATGAGGAACAGGGCGAAATGGCCAGGAAGTCAAAGATTTGGAAACTGCCAAATTACCGGGCAATGATTGAAGAAGGTACGCCAAAAGAAGTATGCTTCTGGCAGAACCAGATGCGCAAGGCTGTTGTATCCAGACCGGAAGCAAACGCAAAGGCATATGTCAGATTCGTGCTGGCATTTAAGTCAGATGTAGAAGCGTGCAATACGATAGACGAGGTTAAGGCATTTTATGCCGGGAACCCGGATATCGTTGAGTCTAAAGGCGTTTTTGAGTATCTGAGAAAGGCTTCGGAGAATCCTAATGACAAGCACTGGGTTTACGCGGATAGCGAAACGAAACCATTTTTTGACGGCAGTAAAGTGCTTCGTTATGTATATAGCACAAAACGTATTTCAAAAGACTGCGCAGAAAGCGACTTCCTTATGAGAAGAGAAGATAAGGAGGCAAAAAAATACTATGTGTTTGAAGCAAAAGCGGAGAATATTGAAACTAAGCCATATAGCAAGAAAGGTGTTTTTGCAAATACAGTAAAAAGCAGCACTTGTATTACCACTTTCTTTGACAAGGTCAATTATTCTGAGCTGGTAGAAGAGTCTCCAGATGATTGCCTGTATATTGCCATGTACGACAGAACAAAAATCGGAGTATATACTTCCTGCGAAAATGCGAAAAAAGCCATTGAAAGCAAAAAAGAAAAAAATGCGGGAAAGAAAGAGGCAGAGAAGAAAGAAGCATTTCTTCCGCCACATCTTTCAGAGATTGAAAGGACAGGAAGCGATTACAGTTACTTCAGATTTACTGCTGGAAATGTATTGATGGCAAGATATGGACTGCGTGGTGGCGAGTTCGGAAACTATACTTCTTCAAAAGACAGAGTGGGAAGTATTAACATGGCTTATGATGGTTTTGAAGACCTCTATAAGGCCTTAGGTATTTCACATCGGGACATCAGCCTTGGTGGTGAACTGGCAATCGCATTCGGCGCAAGAGGCCGTGGCTCAGCAATGGCTCATTATGAACCGGATAGAAATGTCATCAATATGACTAAAAAACGTGGTGCCGGCTCACTGGCTCACGAATGGGCTCATGCTATGGATGCTTATCTTGGAAAGAAACTTGGGCTGTATGGATATATGTCAGAGAATGTGAAATCAGACAAGGTCTTTGCATCTGCAAAAGAGCTTCTTACGGCATTTGAAAAACAGGATGGAAAAGAAACTGCATTTTATGCAGCATCCAAAAACTTTGATGGGGCTTATAAAAAGGCCGGAAACGGTTATTGGTCATCGGCCCCTGAAATGTTTGCAAGGGCTTTTGCATGCTATGTCAGGGATAAACTTGGAGACAGAAAGTCAGACTATCTTGTAGGTCACTCTGAAGCGGCTTCTGATGGCGTTAGCGTGGCGATTCCTGTCGGGAAAGAAAGAGAAGTCATCGATAAGAAATTCGATGCTTTTATCGCCGATATGATTAAACTTGGTTACTTTTCAAAAGAGAAGAGCAGCACAGAAAATCCGACAGAATGCGACGATTCACCAGAAATTGTGGATATTATCTTCTACGAGGATAACGGTGGCCAGCTGATGTTTTGCTAGTTTTTAACGAAGAACGGAAAATCCCCGGCCGACAAAAAGTCGTCCGCGGGTTAAATGCTCCGGTTTTAACTTCGCACGCGGGTCTGAATCCCAGTTCGAAGTCAGGTCACGAGCGCGAAGCGCGAGTTATCAAAGGGCGGAACTTTTTCCGCTCTTTTTTTTGCGGTAAAAAAAAGAAGTCCCGGCGCAAAGGCCGGGGCATTCTAAAGCTGAAGTTTTTTGGAAGCGTTTTTTGGTGCTTTTTTCTCAATCTCTGTTAAGATGTATGCCGCGAGAGCATTCATGTTGTTTTCGTGTGCTAATTTCAGGAATTTTTCAAGAGAACTCTTTGCAAAAAATCCAAGCTGAAAGAACTTGACGAGTTTTTCCTCCTTTCCTTCGTTGAAATACCGTTTCACGATGCTCTGCCTTGAGCGTTTCAATGCATTGCGGTATATGTCTTTTTTGGTAATATCGTAGAGTTCAAAGGCTGTATCCTGAACAAGTGCGTTACTGAAACATAAGGCATACAGACTGTCAATCCAATCTATGTCAGCTGCTTTTGGAGAAAACATGCGGAAGCATTCATCCAGTTGTGAGATGACTTCTTTTGGCAGGGTTTTTGGAAAGTAAAACGTATAATCTTTGTCGTCTTCAGTTACAATAAGTTTGAAAGTGAGTCCTATCTTATTGTATGTTGATGTGTCATTGTATGCATTCAATACAGACAGCAGGATTCCTTCCGGCGCTCGGTCATACACATGTAATTCTTTAATGAATCTGCCAAAATTATTTGCTTTCACGGTTTTTAGTGTCCTGGGTACAGTTAATGTATCCGCAGCAATATCGTTAAACGTGGTATCGCCAATAATCTCCAGGCCTTCATGAAGGACAACTTTTTTTAAATTGCAGCATGAGAACATCATGCTTGACAATACCTTTATCCATGACGGAATTTCAAGCTCTTTGAGTCCTCTACACCCATAAAATTGGCCCATATCACCAAATCTGCTGTAATCGTCAATGGTATGGTTAAATTTGATATCTGTAAGTTGCCTGCAGTCAGAAAACGCATAAGTCCCAATTCTGAATAAGGACTCAGGGAATTTTACAGACTCAATCTTACTTCCTGCAAAAGCATTATACAGTATATATTCTGTCCCTTCCGGTACATCGTAATGACCATCACGTCTATTTGGATATTTAATAAGGACTTTCTTGTCTTTAGTATATACCACACCGTCCACAGTACAGAATCTATCGCTATTTTTAGCTATACGATACGCCTTAGCGTAGATGTCTGAAAGGTAGTCTAGTAAATCGTTTACAGATAAATTTAGCCTGTTGTTGATGACCAGTGTGTTGAAACTTGTGCCTTTCAATTTGTTTAACTGGTCCGGCTTGCTGAAAACGACCTCCTCGATGTCATCCGCATTTTTAATATATACACCGGTGGCATCATCGGGGATAACTGCCATATCTGCAGTACGGTCAATTCCTACTACCGTTTTACCAATCAAGAATACGCCATTTACAAATTGCTTTCTTCCGAATTCAAGCGCAGAACCGGCAAAAGAATTACCTTGGGCGATAATCTGCTCTGGGATATTTTTGATATGCTCTGAGAGGCAGCCCTCAAAGGCATACGACCTTACGAGTTCAATATTCTCCATATCTATGACGAAATCTTTGTCATGATAAAAGGAATTGAACAAAATACCCGTTTCTTTGCTGATAAGCATTGGCCCAGATTTAAAATTACGGCTATACGAGATAACCTTCTCAATATTTGGAAACATGGAGTTGTAAATCTCAATGCTTTGGACCCCCTCGTTGATGACAATGGTCTTGATGTTTGGAAACTGCTTCATTACGTCCTTCAAAAGATAGCCAGAACCGCTATAGGTATGGCTTTCGTCTATGAATGTAAGAGTAGTAGCGGATTCCGGGACATCAAGGTTTTTGCATGTATAACCATATACACCTTTTTCAAAATAAAAAACAGCTCCTTCTGGCGAATTTAATGTTGTTAGCATTTCTTTTCTTCCTTTCTTTGTTTTTTTTGTACATACAATATGCGATATTCTCGAGTATAAGAAAAACCCGGCATGTGCCGGGCTTAGATTGGTTAGATTCTGAAAGATGTTGTTTTTCTTTTTTTCTTATTGCTGCTTTTCTGCTGCATCTCAAGAATGTAGGAAGTTGCTGTCTTCATTCCGTTTTTTTGTGTTGTTTTTAAAAGAGTATTTAAGACGCGCTCGGAAAGGAATCCGAGTCCGACAAATTTGGCCAGCTGTTTTTCCTGATTTTCTTTTAATAGACGGTTCACGATTTTTCTTGAATGGCTTTTCAGATAAGCAGCCGCTTCTTCATTGCTGGAATCGTGTTGATACATAGCAATGGCAGTGTCCTGTGTGATAGCGTCATCGTCGCAATATATGAACAGGCTGTTAAAGTAAGACTGCGGAAATAAACGCCATGAAAAATTTGAAAGTCTAAGGTCTAGGCTGGAAGTAACATTACCGATGTATATATATCGTGGAATATATAACGTTTTTTTGCCTTTATCATCAGTTATGACAAGCTTAAGCAGTAAATTATCAGTATCAATGTCTCTGTCGGGACGGTCGGCGTTGCGTCTGCAGCGGCTGACCATATTTGATATAAGGCCTTCCGGTATCCTTTCATACACATTGATTGTTTTTGCTTTATTAAAATTATTACCGCACATCTTTTTTAATGAGCGGGGAAGCGTAATTTCTTCAAAATCAACAGAATCAAACGCCCAGCCGGAAATCGTATCCACCCCTTCTTCTAATTCGAGGCTTTTAAATTCGCATCCACTGAACATTGACGCTCCGATTGTCTTAATGTACGCCGGGATTTTTAACGTTTTAAGGCTTGTACATCTTGCAAAGATGTTTGAACCCCCTTTATCGTCATAATCGCTAATGCCTTTTCCAAACCCTATATCTGACAGGTCATGGCAGTCACAAAAGGCTGCATATCCGATTTCTGTCACAGAATCGGGAATCTTCACTGACGATATCCTGCTGTTTATAAAAGCGGAGTCATAAATCATTTCTGTTCCTTCCGGTATTTTATATGCCCCTTCGCGGCCAGAAGGATATGCGATGAGTTTCTTTTTGTCTTTTGTAAAGATGACGCCATTTATCGAACAATAGAATGGATTGCTATCCCTAACGAACAGGTTGAAGGCATTTGGACGTTTTGCATACGTCCTTATGTCTGGCATTTCTATGTATTCATCTGTGTCAATGATTACGCTGTCAAGGAACAGGTTGCTGTCACTGAACGCGTTAAGGTTTTTGACGTTTGCAGTTTTTATACACTTAATATTGTTTATATTTGTGTCTGTTCCCGTGTATATAGACTTGATACCATCAGGCAGCGTGATTTCTGTTGCACCAGGCTCAATATCAACAAGGACCGCGCCGATGGTACATATGCCATTAGTGAATGGCTTTTTTTCAGCGAATATGGAATATGCAAAAGCATTATCATTAATTTTGGCTACGTTGTTGCTGTTAACGATATCAACTGATTTACAACCTTCAAAAGCAAAGCTGTCTATCAAAATGACATCGTGCAGGTCAACCACTTCGTCCTGATTTCGGCAGAATGTATTTTCAAGCCTCGCTTCGTTATACCCGGTCTTTATCAGCATACTTCCGGTGGTATATGAGTAGCTGCGTGAAGATACCCTTCTGACGTTCGGAAACATCATATTGCTGATGTCAATATCGTCAACGC
Organism: Blautia sp. MSK20_18; assembly: GCF_020553125.1. Taxonomy (NCBI): domain Bacteria; kingdom Bacillati; phylum Bacillota; class Clostridia; order Lachnospirales; family Lachnospiraceae; genus Blautia; species Blautia sp. MSK20_18. The sequence continues at coordinate 20,574 of NZ_JAJCGR010000030.1, read as the reverse complement.
CTTGCTCAATCACGATTTCTTTGATGTTTGGGAACTGTTTTTTCACATCTCGCAAAAAATACGACGGTGCAAATACTCCATACTGTAAATTGCTGATAGAAACATTCCTCATACGTGCAAACGTCAATGTGGTAACATCATCGTCAATGTCAACATCAACGCATTTTCCTCGTTCTGCTATATAAAATGTAACACCTTTCTGTACAGAAACTTTTTGGACCATTTCAGTTTCTCCTTTCTTTGTAAAAAAATATTCAAAAATAATATGCAAGATTTCTCTGACAAGAAAAATCGCAAAAAACGATTCTGCGGACAAAATTTCAGCATATTGGATATGTAAAAAACAAAAAGAGGCTGATGAGAAGCCGAAAAAGGAGAAAATAATGATGACAATAGAAGAGATTGATAAAGGACTAAAAGAGAACGGATATATCCCAAACGATGATATCTGCTATGCTGTATTTGAGGCACTGTCACTGCAGAAACCAATTCTGATTGAGGGTGACCCGGGCGTCGGTAAGACATCACTGGCGATTGCTGTTTCCAAAATGCTCAGCCTGCCGTTTCTGCGCCTGCAGATGTATGACGGATTAACAAAAGACGAAATCCTGTATGACTACGACTACCAGCGGCAGCTGCTGACATTGGAGGCAGTAAAACCCAAAATCAATGAAGAAATCAAGGGCATGGATGTAAATGCTGCCATCAGAAAAGTAGCAGGAGATGTAAATTTCTATGGAGAAGAGTTTCTGATTCCACGTCCAGTACTGCAGACCATTAACGGGACGGGAAAGAAACTGCTGCTGATTGATGAGATAGACAAGTCTTCAGAAGAGACCGAATATATGCTGTATGAATATCTTGAAGGATATGGAATCAATATCCCACAGCTGGGACCGGTAAATTGCCCGGAAGGCCAGAAGCCGGTTGTGTTCCTGACGTCTAATGGATACCGCGAATTATCAGGTGCAATGAGAAGGCGCTGCGGGTACCTCTATATCAAGAAAAAGACCAGGGAAGAGATTATTGAAATCCTGAAGAATAATGCAAAAGTTAACGACAAAGTGGCAGCCGGCATCGCATCATGCATTGTATCCCTGCAGGAGGAGCACCTGAAACATCCCGTATCTATTTCGGAGGCGGTCGATTGGGCGAACTTCCTGAAAAATGATGCAAATAAAGACATGGTCATGAAATCTATCGGACTGCTGGCAAAAGACAGAAGAGACATGGGAATTATCCGAAAGGCGGTTGAAACATACGCAGGAGATATTGCTGTAGAGTAAGGAGGGGGTTTGTTTGAATTGGATTGATTGTGAGGTATGTTTATTTTCCGAACAGTGTGATGGTCCCGATTATGCCCCACTTTGTATGGACTTTGATGACTATGAGTTTGATGACTATTGCGACAATTCTAATCCTTCGCAAGGTGTTGTAGGAGACCGGGCCCCGGTAATCCCGGAAGTAACGGCGGATACGCCTTCCTACCTATACGAATTCATCTTTGAGGCATGTGAGTATTTTAGCAGCGCAGGTTATATCTGCAATGCTTCAGAAGTGTTTTCCGTTATCAGTGATATGCGCGGAAAGGTAAATATCAAACGGCTCCTTTCCACAATGCTTGTACATAGTTATCAGGAGTCAGCCGCTTTTGATAAGATTTACAGTGAATTCCTTGAAAAATATTACTACCGGCACCGCGAAGAACGGGAAGCAAAAGATGAGCACGAAAAAAATAAGAAAAAAATGAATGAAAAACTGCAGCGCTTGACAGGGAGGCAGCAGGAGTTAAAGCAACAACAGGAAGAAGGGCAGAAAGAATCAAAAGAAGTTAGAAAAGCAGAGCAGACGCAGGAACAGCAGAAAGGTATTAAAAATCTGGAAGAATGCCTGGAAGGCCAGAAATCGTTAAAAGAATTCGTAAAAGTAGTAAAAAGTGGCATAAAACCTGAGCAAAGCCAGTTAATGCGTGAAGTTAAAGCTGCTTCCATGAAAGCGTGTACGAAACCCAACAGCAGCGAAATCATGGCGGCTATCCGGGAACGTGGAAAACAGCTGAAAGCAATCAAGGAAGAAGCCAAGAGCTTGAGTACACAGATTGCTCAGACGGAAAATGATATCAAGACAATGCAAAAGAGAATGCAGGAAGAAGACGCAAAGTTCCAGCGCAAAATGAATGAGATTGTGAAGGAGCAATCTAATATGCATCGTGCTGAATTCAATAAAGCGCTTGCCAGGAATGCAGTAAGGTCCAAACATGCCGGTGACATTGTACTGGATAAAGACTTCGCAAAAATGAATGATGCAGAGAAGCGGCAGATTGCAGACTATATCAAAGACAATGCAAGGAAATTCCGGACAAAAATGTCACGGAAGATTCGGGCAAACCGTTCATCTAAGATTGATATCCCGGCTACGATAAAGAAAAGTTGCCAGACTGGCGGCATCCCGTTAAGACTTATACACCAGAAGCCAGTGAGACAGAAGTCAAACTTGATTCTGATTCTTGATGTGTCTGGGTCCTGCAAGAATGCCTCTGAAATGATGCTGGTGTTTATGCATGCAATGAAGGAAGTGTTTCCCGGTGGATGCAAGACTTACGCTTTTACGAATCGTCTTTATGATATTTCAAAATTCTTTGAAACAGACAACCCGAATGAAGCAGTGAAAGCCGTTATGGATGCGATACCGAGGGCGGGTGCCTATTCTAACTATGAAATCCCGTTCAGAACGTTCTACGACGAGCACATGAGTGAGGTGACTGGCGATTCTTACATTTATTTCATCGGTGATGCGAGAAATAACAAAAATGCCAGCGGTGAAGACTATGTGAAAGCAATTGCAAGAAAGGCAAAAAAAGCGTTCTGGCTGAATACAGAGAAGACGGAAGAATGGAATCACGGCGATTCTATCATTGGAACATATGCAAAATATATGACAAAGGTGGCACAGACGGTGACGCCGGCGGAATTGCTGGGATTTTTGGAGAGGTAAGAATAGAGGGCTGCCACGCAAGCACGCCGCGGGTCCCCTTGCGGCTTTTGCTTCTGTCTGCAAAGACGGGCTTTTGTCAACGAAGAACGGGGAATCCCCGGCCGACCAAAGGTTCCGGTTTTGACTTCGCACGCGGGTTTGAATTCCCGTTCGTGCACTGCACTCAGCCTTGCGGCTTCGTTTGTCAGCAGCAAAAGCCGCTTGGTTATATTTATTCTCTGTACTCAGCCTTATCGATGGGCGGGAAACCCGCCCTCGTCTGGTACACGCGAGCATAGCTCGCGGTATCACGGCTTCGTTTGTCAGCCTCTGCGAGGCTTGGTAACGAAGGCGTAAGGCTGAGTTATCATGAAAAGAATTCCGCATATTAAGTGCAGAAGCAAAAAGAAAGGAGCAAAAAAAATGCCAAAATCAGCTAACGAAGAAGTCAGGACGATTTACCGGCCGCCGTATTCTGTAGATGCATCGGCGAGTGCTAAGATGCTGAAGAAATACTACGACGCCAGGAAAGACGGAGAAATAGTAGACGTGGTGACTCTGACAGAGCCATATAATATAATCGGAAGTAATGCTTTTGATTTCTGCCATGTTAAAGAGATTACTATTCCGGATACCGTGACACAATTGAATCGTTTTGCTTTTGCTGACTGCAAAACGCTAAAAAAAATCACGCTCGGAAAAGGTATTAAAAAATGTGGGGAGGACCTAACTTTCCGGTCAGGCGTGCAGGAAATCGTCTGGACAAAACCAATTAAGGAAGATGTAGACGATGCATTGTCGTCATTACTGTATGGATTAATCCGGGAAGAATCTTCAATATTCTACCGGACAGACGAAATCCGGCTAAACAAAGGGAGAATATTTCTCAATACAGGAAAAGCACAGAAAACCTTTCTGCTGACATATGGCGGCAGAAGCATAAGACTTCCAAAGTGCATTAACAAATACCTCAACATGTTTGTCATCCAGGATATGGTGTACGCGGCTCTCGCCAGCGGTACAGATAAGACAAGCCGGTCTCTGTCATACCGTCTCATTTTTAGAATGATGCAGGATTTTCAGAACAAAGCGAGCGTTGCACTGGAGCTGTACATCCTGGAAGGTTCGTCAGATGCGAAAAGATACCTCCAAAACAATGCGGCGAAAATCGCAAAAGCATTTGCGGAGTGCGGAGATGATGTTGCATTGTCAAAATTTGTATCTCTTGGCCTGATGGATGCAGAAGCGCTGCTGTATACACTGCCAGTCGCGCAGGAGAAGGAATTGCAGACATCCGTATCGTATCTGCTTGATGAGATGCGAAAATGCGGACTTGCAGTGCCGGATTCTCTGAATTTGTAAGTTCTTTAACATTTGACAAGCCGCTGCCAATCCGGCAGCGGCTTTTTTACTAAAAATCCAGTATATTGTACATATAAACACAAAAAGGAGAAATAATATGGATTTTGCATTTTATACAGACGCAGAAAAGAAACTAAAAGAACTGCGTTCAAAAGAAGAAAAAATAGAGATAAAAGAAGGTACAAAAATAATCGGCTCGTTTGCGTTTCGTGCCCCAAATGCCAAAGAGATTGTACTTCCTGATTCAGTTGAGACGATACAGATGTATGCATTTGGGAATTGTGAAAATCTTCAAAAAGTTGTTTTTGGGAAAGGAGTAAAGTGTATTTTTCCAGACATATTTAGTGGGTGTCATAACCTTTCCGAAATTGAATTTGCAGGAGATAAGGACCCGGATTTTGCGTTTGAGAATGGAGATGTAAGCGGAAGAGTGGCGTTGCTGCTTGACTTGACTCAATTTATTATGAACCTGAATGTAAGACCGAAATCAGTTTTCCAGCACATTGAGAATTTTCAGTTATGTGATTTGATGATGGAAAAATTTCTCACAGCAAAAATTCCACAGATGACAATCAAGATTACAGCTGGAGAAAAGAGTCTGCGTCTTCCAGTACCAATTCCAAAATATAAGGATTACGTGCTTGATGGGCTACTGCGTGATTGGTTAAAAGAAGTACACAGTTCAGTTTTTCGCAACAGGCTAACATTGTTAACGTCATTTGTCAACACTCCTGATACCAATTACGCGCTGGCGTTAGAGCTCTATCTTCTTGATGGTGATGCAAATGCACTGAGATACCTGAAAGAGTGGACATATTCTGAAATGATACATATTGTCAAATCTGGGAAATATGAAATAGTAAAAGATATTTTAAAGCTTGATTTCTTCACCGATACTGAGTTAAAATCGATGATTCAATACTTAAGCGAAAATAACATGATAGAGGCAATGGCTCATGTCATGGAATATGTAAAGGATGGGAATTTCAAAACAGATTTTTATTTGTAGATGTTAGCGCCGCAGTTTTCTGCGGCTCTTTGTGTGCATTTTTTTTGCTTATTTTTTCTTTCTGATACAAATTTCCGGCATACTACAAGAAACAAAAAAAATATAAAAAAGGAGAAAAAGAAAATGCTAAAAAGCAACAACACCAAATCATCAACTGGATATGACAGAATAGAGTTCTACGTTGACTTCGTGCATGTCCTGCTGTCGGCATTCCTGCTGGGGTATGTAATCGGTAAGGACAAGGTAAAAAAGAAAGGGGAAAAATGATATGCGTACGCTAGAAGAAAGAAAAAGACAGGCTGACGAAAACATGGAACGTATTGATGCTTTACTGACAAGAGAACTGGCATTCAGTGTTAAAAGTGGAGATGTCTGCAGCAGTGCTGTTCAAGCGCTTGCGCTGGCAAAAATTGCACTGGAGATGAGCAGCGAAAATCTACGAAAGGAGGAAAAATGATGCTTACATTTGAGCGAGAATACTTCGAGCGGCCGGTATACGGCCCAGACACGCAGTGTGTGATGGACCTGATGGCCGGAAAGATTACGATTAGCGAAGTCCCATTTGCGTATCGTGGAAAGCGTGAATTCAACTGCGCTTTCCAGTATACGAAATCACTGCCGCATGCGCAGGCAGAAATCGAACGGGAACTCATCAGAAAACAGATGCTGGATGATATCGCGGAATGCCGAAGAAGAGGAAAAAGAGGAGGCAAAAAAGAAAAAGATGTTGTGGAAATTTACATGAGGCTGTCTGAAGAGGAAAGACTCGCAAAATTTGCATAACGTTTTGTGCTGTGGTATAGTATATACAACAAGAGGGAGCAGAAGCCCCCACAGACATCAGGCGGATTCGCCGCCGAAATTCCTTTCTTTGTTCGAAAAGGTCGCTGCAGGTTTTGCAGTGGCCTTTTTTCGTATGAATGAAAATCACGCATATTATGTGTAAAGTAAAAAAGAAAGGAGTAAGTCTAATGTCTAAAGAAAGAGAAGTGTTATATCAAAATGCAAAATATGTAGTCAGGTTTTTGAAGGTTCATCTTGGAGGAAAAGATGAAATGGCGTCTTATCAGGAGGTCCGGCTCTTTGCGTATGATGAGGTCGGCAAATTAATTGTTGAGCGTGAATTGCTTTTTAGGTGTAATCCGGGATTTATCGTGCCAAGATTCGAAACTTACGAAGAAATCAGAAAATTCTGGAGCTATCCAAATCATGCAAGGCTGGAAGTTCAGCCAAAAACGATATACGACATCAGAGAAATTTAAATCTGCCCACTGGGCAGATTTTTTTTGCCACAAAATACGCTGTTCGTTCTTTTTCTTTCTTCCAAAGAAATTCAGCATATTGTATATGCACAAAAAAACGAAAAAGGAGATTTAAAAAATGGATATTGGAGCATACGCAAGGATTGATGACCTGTCAAACATCCTGGCTTCCGCAGGAGTAGATATCCCGCGCCTCCGCGGCCTGAGATTAATGGCAACAGAAGAAAAGATTTCAGAAGAAGAGATTAAAGAAATGACTGCCTCAGCAGATGTTGATGCGGTTGAAGACCTGGTTAGGTCCTGTCCACCATGGTCAGTTGGTTCTGATTGTCATTCTTACTGTTGGAGAACAGATAAGAACTTAAGACGCTTCCTGGTCTACACTAAGGATGAGAGTGGATACGACAGGCCGACTGCTGTAAGATGGGAAAAAATCCACGGCAAAAGAAGAAAAAAAATTAAGCTACTTACTAAGACACAGGTCAAACGCATCCGGAAATCTATGGATACGTTCAATAAATATGCCGGCAGAAAAGACGTGTTGTATGTTCATGCCCGTATTGGCGGAAATAACTGGGTATTTTTTTGCGGTCAGAAGGTAGCAGAGCATCCGGCTTTCATTGAAAGAGTGGATGACTGGTTTGATTCAACTTATTGCGATATCTATCTGAAAGTAGATGAATCTATCGTAGAGCAGTATCTCAAGGAAGAGAAAGAAAGAGAAAAAGAGGCTGAAAAAGAATCCCCTGCACTGTCCGAAGCGGCAGCAGCAGACGAGTCTTAAAAACTCGGCAAAAAAAATGTCTGCCAGAAAATATATAGTATATTACAAAAAAAAGGAGCAGCTTTTGCTGCTCCTTTAAGATAACAAGCGGGAAGCTTATGGTTCAGGATAATTTACAGATATACTCAACACATTGAGATTCCGTCATATATCTTGGAATCATATTCTTTTTACCACAATGGTCTATGGAAATCCAGTCGTCTTCCGTTATTTCCACTTCGCAAGGAACAATCGTAATGAATTCACGAATTGTTTCAGAAAACCCATTTGGGAATGTTGGTGTTTCGCAGGTGATGGATGATACCTTATGCCCTGAGATAGACGCATCTGTTGTAAACGCTTCAACGCTTTTTGGGATGCATATAGATTCGATATCATTAGATATGAGTTTTGTACCAATCAGCCAGGTTTTACCAGGAAATGTAACATTACCTTGTAAAAACCATGGGGCTGAACCCGTGATAAGCATTCCTCGATTAGTCTGATAGAGAATGTCATCTTCGCATCCAACTCTTGTAAGCTCTTCGTTGTTTGATGGAGAAAGCAGAACGTGTTTGCAACTTAATTCCAACTTATTTTTTTCTATTGCTTTTTCTAATTCCACTTCGTCTCTTGTTTTTGCGTCGGCATAAAGATGAATGGTTTCACAAAAAGGTTTGTCAGAAAAATTTCGAAGTACATGCAGTAACCTGAAATCTTTAACAATGAGTTCTTTGATATAGTCAGCACTATCGAATCCGTCTATCATTACAATTCTTTTAATAGAATCTGTAAGTTCAAAGGAAATATCTTTTCCGTTCACTTTAACCAGACAGTCTCCGAACATAATGAGAGTATCCTCCAAAGACTCAAAGTAAGAATCAGCCAGCGCATCTTTATCCAGGCTTTCCAGCCTTTCGGTATTGATTATTTGGTGTGCCATACATCCGTCAAGGGCCATTCCTGAAATACGATTGACATCTTTAAAATCCAGAATGTAATCCGAGGGTTTGCAAAACGTATTTAGAAGAGTCCTGCCGTAATACTCCTCTTCGTACCCAGCATCCGTATTTACTGAAATGAGCATTGTTGAACCATTCTCAAAATGTTCTGATTCAGAAATGACTTTACAAATATTAGGGAATGTTCTGTTTTTCATTCGGATTTTTACAATTCCATCCTCAATCTTTAATGTAGTTACATGTGGAAAAATTTTTTCCATATTAGTCAAATCATATTCTACAACAGCGTTGGACTGACCAAAAAGTGTAAGGACTGTATCTGATTCGGCAAGCATGACATCGGTCAGTATTGTATTAGTATCTATCGCAGCTAACTGCGCTTTTTTCTTTTTGCCTTTTTTGTCCTTTTTCTTTTTAGCTTTCTTTTTTTTGTCTTTTGTAATAGTATCGGTTTCAATACTATTCATCTCATTTTTCTTGTTCCCATCGTTTGCATAATTTTTTTTCATCATTTTTTTCGCAGGAAGCCACATCCGACGAAGAAACGATATTGTTTTCGTTTCGCAGTCAGACATGAGAAGAGTGCGTTTCGCATCCATCCTGCTTCTCCTTTCTTGATATTTGTCAAATATAATATGCATGATTTGATAAATGGCGGAAAATCTCCGGTCAATTTTGCTGTCCGCAAGTAGATATTGCATTGTAAAGACTTTTGCAGGCCGGTACATGCCATTAACGGAGAACGGGAAGTCCCCAGCCGACAAAAAGTCGTCCGCGGGTCAAATATTCCGGTTCTAATTTCGCACGCGGGTCTGAATCCCCGTTCGAAGTCAAGTAACGAGTTCAGCTTTGCTGGCGAGTTATTAAAAATAAAATATAAGAAACAAAAGAGACGAAGACTCGCAAAATTTGCACATACATTATTCGTATGGTATAGTATAGACAACAGGAGGGGAACAAAAAAATCCCCCAGACATCAGACGGATTCGCCGTCGCATACCTTTCTTTGTTTGGCACCCTGCCCGGAATAACCGGTCGGGGCGTTTTTGTATAAACCGGATTTTGCATATTGGAAAAGACAAAGAGTAAGAAAGGAGAATAATCATGATTGATTTTAAAGATATTAGATTTACAGATAAAGAGGAGCTCATTTTTTTACCGGCAGCGCTGCTTAACGATTTTTTGTACTTTCTGGACTGCAAACGCCCGGATGTAAAACATAAAACTTTCATGCTGTTTAAGATTAAGAGGAACGAAAAAATAAAAACAGCAAGAAAAGAATATGTAATGCAGCATCAGTATATATTTGACGGGACTGCATATGCAGACTGCCCTGTAGATAAATATATGGGCCTGCTTTCCAATATTGACCCTGATTGGCTTTATACAGAGCTTCGCAAGTTCTATTACGGTGGTCCGGAAGAAGACCCGGAAGTTAAAAACTGGAGATATGAGAGCGTTAAGCCAATAATCGTGACGGAGTCACCAAAAGGCGATAACGTGTCCATTGTACGGTTAGACCCAAAGCGGTTTAAGGGTATCGGCTCTTATCGAGAAATGACGGAACTGGAAGGGTTGATGGAAGACAAGCATCTGTCGCAGCATGACATTGATGTTATCCTCAGTGCGCTTAAAATCAAATCTGAATGAAGAGGCTTTTGACCTCTTCATTTTTTTTGTCTCCTGTATTCTTCATATTAAACATATGAGAAAACAGGAGGTGAGCGAATTGGCTACCTTAAAAGAAATTGAAAAAAATTACGATAAAATAAGAGTTGATGATATATTAAGTTATCGTTCACACGCAGAACAAAAACATATTTCCGTGTCAGAAATAGATTCAATGGAACGTATACTGAAAGAAGAAAAGGCAACACAAAGCATGTTTATCGCAAATACCGAAAGGCCAAATGACTCAGAGGAAAATAAAGTTTATGCTTATGACCTGATAGCGGAGGCTTTGGCGTACAAAAAAAATGACGTGTTGGACTGGCTAAAAGATGAGTACAGCGACAGGCAGCTGATGATTACCGTACCATTCGATGAATATGTGGGGCGTGGGTTCGTGCTTGATAAGAAAAAAGGATTGATTAAAGAATATGAAACAAAAGATATTACCTTATGTCTGGAAAAAGACCTATACTCTAAAACAGGGTTCGGCCTGGTAACGGCATATCCTGAGCTAAGAAATGAAGAACGGATACAAAAAACTGAAAGAGATTTGTCTTATGTCGCTAAGCAGACAAAAACCTATAAAAATGCTACCGCTTTGGGAAAAGCGTATATCTTATACAGAACCAATCCGCAGTCCAAAACAATTGTAAAATACAAAGAAGACAGGTATACCGGTGAGGAATATATCCTTTTGCAGTCCAAGATAAGGCCAAAAGAGGGGAAGCCATTAAAGATAAACACGATAAAGATGAACGAGGATTCTATTACGCTGAGAACCTCACAGTATCGTGATGAGAGCGGACGAGGTCGACCTGAACCGATAGAGACAAGACTCTCAGAGATGGCAGAAGAACGTGGCTTTGGAAATAAATTCAGTGTAAATCTAAAAGACCCGGAAATACAGGAGAAATTCTCCACAATATTCAAAAATGCCTGCAATGCTATGCGGCAGGTTCAAGATGCGATAAAAGCAGTGCAACGGGACGCGCTCGGACGGGATGAGAAAATGATAGACTCTGTAGAAGAAGAAAGATAGTCCGCAAAAATTGCAGAAAACGAGAAAATATGCCATACTATAAGTAGAAAAGGAGGTGTTTGAATGATTTCCTTTAAAGATATAAAGCTGACAGAACAAAAAAATACAATTTATATCCCACAGCATCTGAAATGGACGCTGGAAAACTTTCTAAAAAGAGATTTTCCAGATATGGAAACATGGACTATCATGTCATGGCGGATGAAAGACGGTTCGGCGGCAGCACGGGCAAGAGATAAGTTCCTTTTTCATCACAAAGATATGTTTGATGGCACGGAATACGAGAATCTGGCTGTAGAATACTATGTGGGATTTGAATCTTATATTAGCACTGACTATCTGCTGGAAAAATTAAAATCTTTCTACGGACTCGGGAAAGATGAGGAAGTAAGAGAATGGGAAAAAGAACGTAGTAAAAACATGCTGATGAGCCATGCTGCAGATACAATGGATGATGTTGTTCTCCCACTGGATAAGAGAGAGTTTGAGGCGATTGGCTCTTATGAAGAAATGGAAAACCTGCAGGAACTGATGAGGAAGAAAAACCTCGGAAGAGATGAGATTGCGCTGGTTTTGAGATGTTTGGAAAGAAATGGATAGAAAGAATGAGCAGGCTTATCGCCTGCTCATTCTGCTTATTCTACGAAAGTGTATTATTGATTTTAAGTATAAGTTCTCTCATACTTGCATTTTCAGCCACAGATTTGATTTCTCTTAAGTCATCTTCCAAAAGCATTCCAATATTCACGGCGACGATGGCATCGCTTTCCCTATCTTCTTGAATATACCGCAAGACGATGGACTTTATGTCATCTTTCAGGTATGCTGCAATATTTTTATCTTTCGAAAAGGCATATTCTCTTATCATAGTATCCTGTCTTACCTCTTCATTAATTGCATATTGGTATGCCTTTTTCAATGTTGCAAACTCTTCATTACAGATTTTGTCCAGCTTTTTGATACTCTTTTCGGTCATATATCGTGGCAAAAAAACATGGCCTTTATTACATACAACCTTAATGACGGTATTTTTGTCATCCGGATATGGCTCATAGTTCCTTGCGAATGCCTCAATGCAGCCATGCGGAACATTTTCTCCATTACACTGAATAACTGTGACATTGTCAGCATTAAGGAAAGCTCCAGACTGAATATTAGTCACAGAAGCTGGAAACTCTACTGAAGCAATATACGGAGACGAAAAAGCATATGTACGAATAGTCTTGACTCCATCTGGTATTACCGCATTCCCTGATAGGAACCATGCGGAATCATACAGAATACCACCTTTTTTATCGAAAATCATATCGTTTTGGGACTTAAGATAGTTATTCTCATCGTTGATTTGAACATGTTTCGCGTTTAAACAAATTTCGTTCGAGCCAAATGCTTCTCGAAAATCTGTTATATCGTCAATGTACAAGGTATCGCAAATCTGAGCATCCCCAATTCCATTAAGCACACTGAGCAATTTGTAATCTTTCACAACGAGTCTTTCTAGCTTACTACCAGAAAAGCCTTCCGGAAAAATAATATATTTTACATCTTTCGTGAGCTCATACGAGTCAGTGTCATCATTGAATCCAATGAGACAGTCTCCAAACATGATAGGCCCACTTCCAAGGTGTGCTTTATTTAAGTCGAAAGCAGAGCCTGAGAGTCCGTCTTTGTTGATACAGGTAAGATGTTCTGTATTAAATACTTTTTTTGTATCACACCCATCAAGTGCCATGTCCGCTATAACAGCAACGTTTTTGAAATACAAGGCTTCTTCTTCAGATTTACAAAATGCATTCAGCAAAATTCCTTTTTCACTTTTCAATTTGCTTGTTCTGATAAGCATTGTTTCCTTTGTCTCAAAGAGCGGAGACTCTGATATAACCTTTCGGATGTTCGGAAATGTACGATTTGATATCCGAATAGCCGTTACACCGTTCTTGATTTTTAAGGTCGTAATATTTGGAAATTCTTTTTTCATCCCTCTTAAATCATAAGCGGCAACATCTCCTTCAAGAGTAAGAATTTTGTTTCTCTGCGTAAGACCAATTTCAGTGACTACATCGTTTGTTATTTTTCTTTCCATTTTCTTATTCTTTTCTTGATTTTTTCATAGACAATATGCTATATTTCAGAACAGGCAAAAACAGATATCACTGATAATGGAAGGGTATGTATAAATGACAACAAAAGAAAAGTTATTAAAAGAATTCGAAGGATGTTTATTTGATTTTTGGGGTGAGGAACCAACAAAAACAAAGATAAAAGAGGCATGGTACGACTTTCTGGATACAGTCAAGGAATCCGAGAAAGTTCCAAAATCTTATTATACATTGACAAAAGATGAAAGAGAAAGGCTGTATGAAATCGCCGGCTTGTGACACCAAAAAATAATTCGGCCATATATACATAAGCCAGGAGGACCGCCTCCTGGAGTGTAAGAAAGATTTGCCGTCTCAATTCATTTTTTTTGTTTGAAATTAAAAAGAAGGCTAAAAGAATCCGGCAGAGCATGGAAACGTTCAATAAATATGCTGGACGAAAAGATGTTTTATACGTTCATGCGCGGATTGGCGGAAACAACTGGACTTATTTTGGCGGCTCGGAAATTGCACGGCACCCGGCATTTATTGTGCAAGTGGATGACTGGTTCGATTCTACGTATTGTGATATCTACGTAAGAGTAGATGAGAAGGTTGCGGAGAAATATCTGAAGAGGAAAAAAGAGAGAGGAAAAGAAGAAGAAAAAGATTGTTAATGCATAGGGCGGATTCTCCAGTGTAAGTTAGAAATCCCGCTACTGGACGATATAGCAGTGGGATTTCTTTTATTTTTTTGCTATGCAATGGCACAATCCTGATTTTTTAAGCATATTATATGTGTGACGGGATAAGAACAATGCAGTACAAAAACTTTTGTGCAATTTACACAACGAGGTGTTTAAGATGGCTGAAAGCCGCATAAACACTGAGTGTTCCCTCACTGCACGTGAGGGTATATCGCATGGTTAATAGTGTTTCCGGGTTTCGGTGGTGTTCCCTCACTGCACGTGAGGGTATATCGTCACCAAGACCACAAGCCTCCAGGTCTAGCAGGTTCCCTCACTGCACGTGAGGGTATATCGCCAAATATAAGGCGCAAAAAGAGGTTAAGAGGGTTCCCTCACTGCACGTGAGGGTATATCGTTCGACCAGGTACTCATATCGGTTCTGAAGTGGTTCCCTCACTGCACGTGAGGGTATATCACATTTTTCGGAATCACTGGAAGCCCGCAATAAGTTCCCTCACTGCACGTGAGGGTATATCGCAAAAACGAAATTCTGTTTCGTAATGTTTGTCGTTCCCTCACTATACGTGAGAGTATACAGACACTGTTTTGCAGTGTCTTTTTTGTATTTAAATATCTCGCATATTAAATGTATAAATTAAAAAAAACACAACAAAGAAAAGGAGAAAAAAAATAATGGCAAAACTTTATTTTAGATACGGTGCCATGGGCAGTTCCAAAACCGCAAACGCACTTATGGTCGCTTACAATTACAATGAGAGAGGCAAAAAAGCACTGCTTGCAAAACCTCTGACAGACACGAGAGAGATTGGTGTAATGCATAGCCGAATTGGGCTGGAGCAGCCGTGTATCAGCGTTGAAGAATTGGTTCAGATGAACGATGCAGCGCTGAAACAGTATGACTGTTTCATTATTGATGAAGCGCAGTTCTGCAGGAAGTCCGATATTGAGTTTTTTGTTCACATCGTGGATGACCTCGGGATTCCGGTCATCTGTTACGGCCTGCGTGCTGATTTTCAACAGAATCTTTTCGAGGGCAGTCAGTGGCTACTTGCGTGGGCAGACAAGATTGAAGAAATCAAGACGGTCTGCTGGTGTGGAAAAGGAGCCCGCTGTAATGCAAGGATTGACGAGAAAGGCAGAATCATCCGAGCAGGAAGACAGGTGATGGTTGGCGCTAATGAGAGTTATATTTCTCTTTGCAGGCGCCATTTTAGAGAAGGAAAGACTTATCCGGACATGCAGACAAAATCAGATTTGCCCAAAAGACATATGGTTGAAAAATAGTAGTACACAAGCATTTTAAGAGCAGGCGAAGCCTGCTCTTATTTTTTAATCGTCCTTATCTACCGTACAATCGACAAATATATTGATTTCAGGCCATTCTTTTGAAATGATATCCCCGACATATTGCGCTGTCTGTTTTATTTTCTCAATCCCATCATATTTTTCTAGGAATTCTTTTATATCGATTTCGCAGTACTCATCTTTGTGCAATTGATTCATTTGTATGATGATAGAATACAAGTAATCATCATACTTCTCGGAAAATCCGCCTGACTGAATACACACTTTTATACATTCCAGACGTTTGCCCAGGTAATTAATGACATCTTCAACTTCAATAAGTAAAATATTGTCATCGTATGGTAAATCATGTATTTCGTTAACAGGCGAATAACTGTCTATCAGTTTCTCTTTTTTATAGTCAATGTCTACATCTGGAGATAATGAAGAGCCTTGCCCTGGGTCATCATCATAGAAATCGAAGAATAATTTTTGTATCATAATATGCCATCTCTCTTTTAGAGGGTATAGATGCTTCTCAGGAAATGTATTAATAAGCAATCCTTCGATATGCCCACTAAATGCAGACCACTCTGCTTTATCTGTAAGAATGTCGGCATCTGCGATATAAACTGTGAAAGTATTTTTGTCTGTCGGTTTATCGTTAAATAATACAATCTTCAAAACGTCAACATTTCTTCTGTCGAAATCAAGGCCAAACATTACGGCCATTTGCGTATGGCTTTTGTTTTGAATCTCTTGCTGTTGCTGTAATACCCTAACAACCTCTTCATCTGAGTATTCTTTATTTACTTCTTTACCATTACTTTCAGTATACTTTATATATTTTTTCATTTATATAAAAAATCCCTTCTTTTCATTGTTTTTAGTATAGCAACTGCACAATATCACGTCAATCAATTTATACTCTGCACTCAGCCTTACGGCTTCGTTGGTCAGCGGCCAAAGCCGTACTGTGCTCAGCTTGACGGCTTCGCTTGACATTTGCTGCGCAAATTGGTAGCGACTCCGGCAAAGCCGGGGAGTTATCAAATATAACGGTTTTGTGAAAATTAGACATTTTTCGAGATATTTCCCACAAAAAAACAACCTCACAGATATTTTCCGTGAGGCTGTTTGGTCAGTTCTTTTTTGCTTTATTCTTTTTTTTGCTGTTACTTTTTTTCTCCGATGAGTTAGATGACTTGTATGCTTTTTTGTAGATTTTTTTGATGCCTTTTTTAATCTTTTTATTGTGCTTATCTGAGATTTGATAGTCTACAACAGAAAGCATGACCTGGAAAAAATCATCTTGGAGGGCATCGTCTTTTAATTGATTACATTTGCGGCAGCAGCACTGAAGATTACTGTAATCATAGGTTCCTCCTTTAGATATCGGAACGATATGGTCAACGGTAAAACTATCAGGCGGCACGAATCTTCCACAAATGCCACAAGTGCCTTTGTCCCGTATGTAAATATCGCGGCGTTCCTTCGCTGTAAAACGTCTGCGCGGAGTTTTGATGATTTTAACTGAACTGTTTGGCAAAGCTGATGATGCTGATTTTTTCACGGATTCAGCAGGGATACTCTCAAATCCTTTTAATTTTTTACTGCATCTGTTGAGAATCGATACAGCGAGGTCATTCGCCATCTCGGTCGCTTCATTAACATCGCTTACCAGGTCAGACCTGCGCGCAGAGGCATCGTAGTGTATATACTGCTTCGTTGCCTGTTTGTAAAGAATCTGCATTTCTTACTACTTTCTTCTTTTGGTTGATGTAAAAAAAATATGCAAAATTTCCGCAAAGAAGAAAAAAGGACGCAAGATTCAGCATATTGCAGACAAGAGAAAATAAATGTAAGGAGGAAAAGAGATGCTAATTAAAGCGTGTGTTTTCATTTTATGTCTCGGCATCGTGGTAATCATTGGTGGGCTTGCGATGCTGTGCTGTATGAATAAAGAAGAAGCAGGCGCAAAAACAATGCTGGCGGGGTTTCTGTTATCGAGTCTTGGGGCGGTATGCTTATTGTTCCGGACAGTCGGTGTTGCACCGGCCATCATTGTCGGGCTAATATGTGTATGCTATGCGCTGGTAATGATTCTGACAAGCTGATTTCTTATGTCTCAGGTTTTTCGGCATATTAAAAAAGTAAAAAAAATATCAGAAAAAAGAAAGGAAAAAGAACTATGAGTAAATTAGAGAAAATGCCAAAGGAAGAACTTGTCAACGTGCTTTCAATACTTCTGAAGTATGACCCGCAGCTGAAAGACTACGATATTGAATTCAGACCTGAAGCCGTGAACATCAGACTTAATGGCCAGCCATGCGGAGGCATTACCGTCAGAAACATTTACGATGCGTATGAAAGAGTGGGGAATGTCTCACAGATTGCAGATTCTGTAAAAGATTGTATCTTAAGACTGAAACCACAGTCTCCACAGGCTCATCCGTCTCGTCAAATGGGACAGCAGCCAGAAATGCAGAAAAAAGAGCCGGTTATCATTGAAGTGAAAGCGTCCAGGGTCATGGAAATCCTGGAAGAGATGAACTCCAGTACTGCAGATGTAGAGTATAGGAGACCAGCGGCAGCAGCCAAGCCAGAATGCTTTGATTATGCAAAAGAAGAAGACACTTCCGGGACCGTATCACGGACAAAAACAAATCAGGAGAATCAGAACGATTTTTTAACAAATACGACAAAACAGCAGATTAACAGCAACGAATTCCCTCTCGATGATGACGATGATGACGATGTGACCGAATCAGACGTTCAGGCCACACCGATGGTCTCAACCGATGGCCCGGAGGTCGCTCCGGCAGCATGTGATTCCGTAAATTTTACTCCAGCCCAGGAGGCGAAAGAGGATACAAAAAAGTCTTCAAATCCGCAGGCCGGCATGGGATTAAAAGATGTACTTTCAGCAGCGTTAGGCGTACCGGAGGCTGGAAGCGAGGAGGCAGAAGCCGCAGCAAAAGCCGAAGAAGATAGGTTTGCTCTGTAGGCATAGTTAAAAAATAGCAGATGCGTCAGCACCTGCTATTTTTTTTGTATTTTTTTTCGCTGGCAAAGGCAAATATTCTGCATATTGCAGATAGAAAAACATAAAAAAGGAGAACGACATGGCAGAAAAAAAGCCTAAAAGTATAGAATCTGAACTACATAAAAAGGCTGCAAGGCCTAATACGGCACCAATTGTGAATAAAAAAACGCAGCAAAAAAAGAAGAAAAAGAAAAAGAAGAACCCTCAGGCGGACAAAAAAAATCTACAGAAAATGGAGGCACAGCGTTTTAAATCAGCATTAAGCAAAATCACACAGGGGATTGTTTTTTCAGAAAAATCCATTTTCCAGTCTGTCGACGTATCCTCAGAAGTACATACTACTAAAAAGTCTGTGACTTACACTGTTATGATACAGCCAGTGCTTAAAAACAACAGCATCGGGCATGTCAGGGAAACAATCCTAGTGTACAGCAAGAACTGGACAGTTGATATGATGAAAAAAGAGATATTGGATGTGCTGAAGCGTGACTCTTACGATTTTATACCAGATAAAGAAACAGAAACGGATATCAAGCAAAGAATCCTGGACATTATAAAGTCTCATCCGGATGTCGTCGTAGATAAGGAATTCATACCATATACAGACTGGTTCTGCTCACGGTATTTCTGGCTCGCAAATGCAGTGATAAACAATGATACAGAAAAGGGAGAACCAATCAGACACAAGCTCACAAACATGGTAATCAGCCGAAACGGGGAAATCAGTTTCCAGTATTATCAGTTCCCATTTATCTACAAGAAAGGAAAGATTGGAACGCGGAAAAACTACGGCCAGAAGCAAGCTGCAAAGTTTATTAATGAAAACGCTGGAGAACTGCGAAAATGTCTTGCTTTTCAGCAAAACAACAAAGACGAAAAGAAGAATATAAAGATAATCATCAATAACGATTCCGTACACATAACAATTGGTTTTGGCGATAAAAGCTATAAAAAACATATGACAGGAACGGTTGATTCTGTTGCGCTTGAAACATGGGATGAAGTAGTGACAGAAGAATACTATGAGGAAAAAGAAGCCTTAAAAAAGAAGATTGAATCCAGGCTCAAGAAACTGAAAACCTGTGGAAGCCTGCTGCACCGGACCATCCTGAAAATGGTTGCAGAAAGAGAGGGAGAAGAGTGGCCGGAGAAAGACGCGTATGACTGGGAAGAAAAAATCATAACCGAAGAGATATATTTGACCCTGGGTTCCGGGGTTTCTAATATCGTCTCCAAGCAGGAAATCACTGATGCGGTGGCGGACCTCATAAATTGTGGCCTGCTGCGAAAGAAAACGATGAAAAAAGTGGGTAAAAATGGACGGTTCAGCGAAATATTCCTGCCGGGTGCCAAGAACACAGTCCTGCTGCCGGGTGCTGACTATAAAGTCTTTGCGGAAATGCCTTTTGAGAGGAAATGTTGCGGATTTAATCATTTTACAGATATGGACTGGATAGACTGGCTACGGAGCCGTACGCCGGACAATCTAGACCAAACTCCTGACAGCAATATCACGGAAGCCTTATCTTTACTGGAGCATCGCTGTGTTACTATGCTATATCCAAAAAAAACACGTGAATTTCTTAGAAAGATGCCTCCGGCCTGGATGGAATACGCCGAAACTATGTATGAGATTACTGACGATGAAGGCGAAAGAAGGTACTGGAAACTCGTGCAGAACTGGCTTTCTTAAGGCTTTCGGCATTCTGCATATTGCTTGGAAAGAAGAACGAAAGGAGACAAAAATATGCAGAAAGATAATTTCCCAAAAATTCCACCGCTGCCGCACATTACCGGAAAGGAGTTGTTCGAAGACGATAAGAAAGCGGAGGAGTGGTTCCATGCTTTAACCCTGCGGCGTGCTGCGCTGGCTAATCTGATTGCCTTAACACAGGCTTCCATGTACAGCAAAGACGGAAGTCCGGATGCGGAAGAGTTTGTCATCGTGTCGCCGTGCACAGATGGCGTATATCGATATCAGTTAACGAAGTTTGACAAATTCGGGCCGGTGTATGACGAAAAAGGAAACGACGAAAGAGAAATCGCAAAAGGGATTCCGAATTCGTATGTTGTTGTGGAGGTGATGGAGAAGTAGCGGAGTGAATAAAGCTTGGAATGGAAAATGGAAAAGAGAAGAAAAAAGACGAGGAGAAGATACAGAGAAGCCCCAGAACCCGCAAGCGGGTTCTGGGGCGTTTTGCTCCAAAAGGGGTTTTACATCATCGATAGACTGGTACACGCGAGCATAGCTCGCGGTATCATAAATATTATACTATACGTTTTCCTCTCGAAACTAATTGTAGTATACACAATATTTTTGTAAAATACAACCTTCTTTGCATTTTTCTGCATATTAGACATATACAGATTGATTCAGAAGGAGGAATAAAATGAGAAACAGATGTATGTTTGAAA